>NZ_KB899416.1:0-46749 GCF_000378205.1 Sediminispirochaeta bajacaliforniensis DSM 16054
GCTGGATGAGCATGAGCTTGATAATGACGACGACCTGGTGGAACATACGAGAGCGGTGATGGATGCCATGGATATCTGGGCGGGGATAAAGGATCTTCCCGGGATTGATAACGCTGCGCAGCTGTGGCATGTGCACCCGGTCTATTTTCTGCAGCACCTCAGGAAGATGGGGCTGTGGGAGATGAATCCGTATGCGGGGCATACCATATCCTGTTCCCCGCGGATCGAGGTGAATATTCGTGATAACCCCGGCTTTGCACCGAGGGTGAGGGAGAGGAGTCCATACACATGGGAGCGATCAGGGGGAGAGGAGTATTACGCGGGGATATCGACGCTGTTTAATGATCCGTATACCCCGACCTGGACCCATGATGGCGTGGACTTTGTGGCATCCAGGGAAACTCCGGTAATATCCTTTATCCACGGGAGGGTGGTTGAGAGGGGAGACCAGGGGAATGACCACTATGGGAAGTTTCTGATAATAAAAGATGAATTACAGCGGGAAGGAGAGAATCATATCTTTTATCTGCTGGGGCATCTGTCATCCTTTGAAGGAAGCACGATTGGCAGTGTTGTCGGACCGGGACAGGTTGTGGCGCTTGTGGGCAATACGGGCCACTGTATGACGGGAAATCCACCCCATGATCTGTCGGCCCGGGAGCGGAGAGATGGACGGGGGGCACACCTGCATGTGGGGTTTTTTAAGGCAGTAGAGCCTCAAGACATTTATCTCACCGAAATAAATGATTTTGATTATGAAAAATATCCAACCCTATGCTTTAATCCCTTCAACCATACCGAAGGGTATATCCCAAGGGATCAGCTATGAGAAAATACCTATTTATTCTTTTTCTGACGGCATCTGCCCTTAGCTCTTTATCCTCAAGAGACTGGGATATTCAGTATGAATGTATCCGGGAGACCTACGCTTATGATGATACCGTTGGGAACGACGTAGTGTTTTCATTGCCCAAGGGTTCGATCCTTAATTCAAATGGAAGATGGTCTGGATATCCTGCACGTTTCTGTTTTTTTCAAGAGGGAAAAGAGTATTGGGTCCCTGCAATTGACATTAAGCCGGTAGAATCAGATACGTTACCGGAAATATTTACCGAGGATTTGGGATCACATTGGATTACCAGTTATGTGTTATCAGCATTATATGTATCAAAACCACGGGAGTTTCTGTATCAATACGAACCCTATTGGCGAGACGATTATAATGCCCAGGGGCAATTTGATTGGTGGAATAGTTGGAACCCTAATATTTTAGACTCTTATAATTCGCTCCTTAAATTTTATTCTGTTACCTTTGGTTTTACTAAATTACTTGTGACCAGAATTACTAAAGCTGACAACTCAATGTATACTATCGATGCAATTGTTACTGATGTGGACGTACCATCAAGACAAAAATCTAATCCTATTTTCTCAGAGCTGGAAAACCAGGAAGTAAAGCTAATCCTCGAATTCGATGGTGATTACCTTGATATCTATTTAAACGATACATCAACTCATTTTGCTCAGTTGGTTCGAATTGACAAAGATCTTGAGGATGCAATCATTCAAAAGATGAAACTGGAGCCAGTGGATCTCTCCGGCCTCCACTGGCCCACCCGGGCAGACGGTTCCATGCATTATCCCAAAATACCGGCTGACCTCACTGATTTCTCACCGACCCATACCACCACAGCCAACCTTCGCCTCAGAATACAGCCCGATACCTCAGCTGGCTTTTTTACCACATTGCCTGAAGGAACAAAAGTGCAGGTAACAGAAGAAGGGGAAACTGAAACCATAGACGGTATCACCGCCCCCTGGCTCGAGGTGATAAGCGAATCAGGTTATAAGGGATGGTGCTTTGGCGGATATCTTGCAGAGATGGCAACCGAAAAGCCGGAGGATTCCCGGCAGGAACCGGTTACAAGTGAAGATGAGGCATCATCAAATTCGACAATGAACCAGCTGCAACCATCCTGGCTGCTCTCTGTAGTTGGTGCCGGTGTACTGCTGGTAATTGTCGCGGTTATCGTGGTCATTTTGAGAAAGAGAAAGTAATGCAGGAGGATGTAGTTCTTTCCCGCGGCAGGGATTGGAGCGGAAACCCTGGAGCCCCGCGGGGACGAGGAGGGCGATCGGGAGTGAGCCCGTGCCCGAGTCCCGGAAACGCGGGGCGAAGCGTTGGAGCGCAAAGCCCGGCCCCGCGCAGCGGGGAGCCGCCCCGAAAAAAAACGAAGCGGCTTATCTACTGTTTCGAATCCTGGTGGTCGAATGACCGCAACTCCTTTTTCAGAAGTCAATTGAGAACACTATTATGGAAGAAAGCAGGCACCGGCTTTAGGTTTCCCCCATAATGGCTGGAAGGTCGGACTGGACATCTGCAATCGGTTTTATGTCGAAGTTTTCCACCAGTATGTTTGCGACATTCGGGCTTAGAAAGGCGGGAAGCGTCGGCCCCAGGCGTATGCCTTTGAAACCGAGGTAAAGCAGTCCGAGTAAAACGGCTACGGCCTTCTGTTCGTACCAGGCAAGATCAAAGCTGATGGGAAGCTGGTTGAGGTCCTCCAGCCCGAAGACTTCTTTCAGCTTCAGTGCGATGATTGCAAGGCTGTAAGAGTCGTTGCACTGGCCTGCGTCCAGGACCCGGGGGATGCCGCCGATATCTCCAAGATTCAGTTTCAGGTAGCGGTATTTTGCACAGCCGGCCGTGAGGATAACGGCGTTGTCGGGAAGGGCCTCGGCCAGTTCGGTAAAGTATGATCTGCCCTTTTGCCGTCCGTCGCAGCCAGCCATGACCACAAAGCGGCCTATGGCCCCGCTTTTGACTGCGTCGACGATCTTATCGGCCAGCGCAAGGGTTTGGGCATGGGCAAAGCCGCCGGTGATGCTTCCTGTTTCCAGTTCTGTTGGAGGGGGACAGCTTCGGGCCTGTTCTATGATGGAGGAGAAGTCTTTCCTCCCTCCATTTTCTCTGTCGGGGATGTGGCGGACGCCCGGGTAGCCTGCCATCCCTGTTGTGTAGATGCGATCTTTATAGCTTTCTTTGACCGGGACGATGCAGTTTGTGGTCATCAGAATAGGGCCGTTGAAGGATTCGAATTCCTTATTTTGATGCCACCAGCTGCCGCCGTAGTTGCCTGCAAAGTGTGCGTATGCCCGAAAGGCTGGATAGTAGTGTGCGGGCAGCATTTCACTGTGGGTATAGATGTCGACGCCGCTGCCTTCGCTTTGCTGCAACAGCTCTTCCAGGTCTTTCAGGTCGTGGCCGGATATGAGGATACCGGGATTGTTCCGTACCCCGATATCGACCTGGGTGATCTCCGGATTTCCATAGGCCGAGGTATTTGCTTTGTCCAGAAGTTCCATCGCCTTGACCGCTGTTTTACCGGTTGCCATGACAAGGTCGATAAGCTTTTCCGGGTTCCGTTCTGCGGCGAGATCTGCAAGTAGGGAGATAATCGTGTGATAGTGTTCTGTATCTTCCACTCCGAGAACAGCCGCGTGGTCGGTATAGGCCGCGATTCCCTTGAGGCCGTAGATTGCCAGTTCCCGGAGGGACCGTACATCCTCATTCTCTTCTTCGAGGATACCGGATCCGGGATGGGGCATATCGGCAGCATAACGCGCACAAGCTGGGGCCTTTGTAAACGTGGCATCGTCAAGGCCTTTCTGTAATTTCTCCAGCCTTCCGCAGCTTTCTTCGAGCAGGACAGATATCCTGTTGTCGTCGAAATTGGCGTTGGTGATGGTGGCAAAAAGCGAGCGTACCGTAAAGAGTCCGAGATCGGGCTGAAGCTTTTCCCATTGGCCGAGTTTTTTCGCACACCATGCGCAGCCTTTTAGCGAATAGATGAGAAGGTCCTGAAGATCGGCCGTCGATCCCTGCTTTCCGCAAACGCCGCGAACCGTACATCCCTTGTTCCCTGCGGTTTCCTGGCATTGAAAACAAAACATACTACACCTCCGTTTGGGTTTTGGTATGGTATTAAGTCTTATGGATCCGAAAAAAAAGTGCAGTACCATATGGTACGGATCTCTGTGGTCGGCTATAGTGTTGTGATGGAAGCGTGGATGCGATCGACCCTTAAGCGGTGTCCGCTCTTTCGCGGACTTTCGGACGACCGCTTTGATCAAATCTCCGGATTGCTCTCTGTCGGTGTGCGCTCTTTCCATGCCGGTTCTCAGGTGGCCTTTCGAGGAGATGCCTATGAAGATCTATTGATTATTCTCTCGGGTTATCTCAACGGTGAGTTCCGTGACTATTCGGGAAAGGTCCTGAAGGTCGAAACGCTCCATGCGCCTGATACCGTAGCGTCGGCGGTGCTTTTTGCTCCCGAGAACGTCCTGCCGGTGGATCTTGTTGCGGTCAGCGATGTGGATCTTATATCGCTTTCCCGCAGAGTGGTCCTTACCCTGTTCCATGAGGAGGAACAGATCCTTCTGAATTATCTTTCCGACAACGGCCAGAAACTGACCCTTCTTGCCGAGAAGCTGCGATTCATTCAGTTTTCAACCATAAAGGAAAAGATTGCAAACTATCTTCTCGATCTGTCGAAGCGCCAGGATACGGAGACTCCCGAGCTTCGGATTACGAAAGAGAAGCTTGCCGAGGTGTTCGGTGTAACCAGGCCCTCTCTTTCCCGGGGATTCCAGCAGCTTTGTGATGCCGGTGTTATCTGCCAGGAAGGAAGCCATATCCGCCTTTTACAAAGGCGTGAGCTTGAATTTCTTGTACACAAAGAGGAAAAGCAACGATGAACAACAGTGAAAACAACCATCCCCTGCGAAGAACCCGGGCAGAAGTGGACCTCGATCTTCTTTCGAAAAATATTCGTACCCTCTGGAACCGTTCCGGTTGTGAGGGCTATCTTCTCCTTTTGAAAGCCAACGCCTATGGCCACGGCTCCATCGCCTGCGCGAAGATGGCGGAAGAACTTGGTGTCACCTTCGGCGGTGTGGCCGCCTATCAGGAGGTGCGTTTCCTGAGAAGTGCGGGGGTCCGGCTTCCTCTTTTATTGCTTGAAGATCTTTTCGATGATGAAATCGCTCCGGCCTTTGATGCAGGGGTGAGCTTTTCCGTTTCTTCCCTTGCATATGCCGAAAAGGTGGCGAGGGTTGCAGAAAAGGCGGGAAAGGTCGGAAAGATCCACCTCAATGTGGATACGGGCATGGGACGGCTCGGCTGTTTTCCCGATGAGTTGATGAAGGTTGCCGAGTACGTACATCATAGCCGGTGGCTCGCTCTGGAGGGGCTTTTTTCCCACTTTCCCTCCTCTGATGAGGGGGACCTTACCGTTCCGACGGCACAGATAGAGCTGTTTTCGCGTCTCGACAGAGAACTTGAGGGCGCAGGTATCAGGCCGAAATGGCGACACTTTGCCAACAGCGGTGCTGTTATCGATTTCCCCGCGGCATCCTCCTTTGATATGATCCGGCCCGGTGTCTCGTCCTTCGGCATCTATCCCAGCAAAGAAGTTGCCCACGATGTGGGGCTGTTTCGGGTCTTGTCGCTCAAAAGTGCGATCTTGTCCATACGGACCTTCCCGAAGGGAGCGAAGATCGGCTACGGTTCGACCTTTGTCACCGAACGGGAAAGCCGTATCGCCGTTGTTCCCATCGGTTATGGTGACGGCTACGTCAGGGCTTTTTCGAACAATAGCGATGTTCTTGTTCATGGGCGTCGGGTTCCCGTGGTCGGTCGAATTTCCATGGATATGATTACCGTTGATCTTACGGAGCTTCCTGAATCGGTCGGTACTGGGGATGAAGCAGTCTTGGTGGGAGCGCAGGCCTGGGAGGATAGAAGCGGTGAGATCGATGCCGAAGACCTTGCTGCGCGGATCGGGACAATCAGCTACGAGGTGACTTGTCTCCTCACCGCCAGGGTGCCTCGCGTCTTTTTCAGGGGAGGCAAGGCCGTGGCGGTGCAGGAGATGTCGGAACACTTTTACCGGGAGTACTAAGCCTCTATCCCGTTCAGCCTCTCGAATACTTTATACAGCCCCTGGGTTCCCAGTTCATCGTAACCGCATGCCGAGGCCGCAAGGTAGAATTGATGGGCGAGGCTCAGCCCCGGGAGGGAGAGCTTCATCCTTTTCGCCTCTTGAAGGGCAATTCCCAGATCTTTGATAAAGTGCTTGATGAAAAAACCGGGATCAAAATTACCCTTTGCGATGCGTCGGCCGAGGTTGTTGATCGACCATGATCCTGCGGCTCCCTTGCCGATAACGTCGATGACCTCGTTCATATCCATGCCCGCACGCCAGGCGTAGAGCAGGGACTCGACGGTACCGATCATCGTGGTGGCGATGAGTATCTGATTGCTCATTTTGGTATGCTGCCCTTTTCCAGGGCCGCCCATACGGGCGATGTTTTCTCCCAGCACCTCAAAGTAGGGGAGGAGCTTTTCAAAGGCTTCCTTTTCGCCCCCGACCATGATGGCGAGCTTACCGTCCCTGGCCCCGATATCGCCACCGGAAACGGGGGCATCCAGCACTGCTATCCCGCGTTTCTTCCCTTCGTCGGCAAGCCGCTCGGCGAGCGATGGCTCTGATGTGGTCATGTCCACTGCAATGCTGCCTTGCTTCGCGTCGGCAAAGATACCCTTTTCTCCAAGGTAGACCTCCTCAACATCGGCCGGATAACCGACGATGGAGAAGGTGATTTCCGATTCGGCGGCAACGGCGGCAGGGGTTTCGGCCCAATGTGCGCCTGCTTCCAGGAGTTCCCTGGCTCGCTCTTTTGTACGGTTATAAACGGTGAGGCTGTGCCCCGCCTCTATCAGGTTGGCACACATATTCTTACCCATTACTCCGGTGCCGATCCATCCAAGTTTTGCCATGTACTCCTCCTTCTTTTCCCTCTATCTACCATACGCCCCGCGGCCTCCATATTCAAGGGGGTATCGTACCAGGAGACATTGCGGGTGAGGAACATGATGAGGGCAAGGGCGATAAAGAGGCCTATGGAACCGAGGAGGAGAGCATAGTCCTCCGATGTCAGGACCACCATGAGATATACATAGGCGATGACGATAATCCCGCCAAGGGTGATCCCTGATTTTTTGCTGCCGAGCACCGCCGATGCATAGGCGGCAATAAGAAGAGAGCCACCCGAAGCCGCAAGCATATATGCCGTGAAAAAGGGGATATGTTCGGAGAGGCTCAAAAGGAGAAGATAAAAGACGATATCCGCACAACCGGTAAGAAGATACTGCACGGGATGAACGGCTTCCCCCTTTACTGCTTCAAACACGAAAAAGGCAGCGAAGGGCACAATGAGAAAGAGCCAGGCATATTTTACCGATCGTTCGTTCTTGGGATACGGATCATCCGGGTTGAGAAATTTGACGCCGAAGCCCTCAACGTCTATCTCTTCCGAGCGCAGATCGGAGATGAAGCCAAAGTGCGGCAGGTTTCTGCTTAGGTGGCTGATGCTCCACAAGGCGGAGAATCCCGGTTCAGCATCCCCTCCGTCGTGTCGGATCGGCAAGGCTGATCCGAAAAAACTGGGATTCTCCCAGTCCGAATGCATAGCCACCTCGGTTTGCCGGGCAACGGGGAGGATGCTGATGCTCTGGCCTCCTCCCATGCGAAGCCTGAAACGGTAGGGCATGGAACCCTTCAGAGCTTTGGCTGTGAGCCCTACCGGGGACGTAATCCTGTTTCCCCGGAGAACGATATCGGTACCCATCGGCTCCAATGTCAGTGTGGAATCTCCGAACATGGCTTCATCGATTGCCCTGATACCGCCAAGCTCTCCCAGGCTCAGGCCGATGCGGATTCCTTCCTCGTCGATGGTGTAACCGGAAAGTCGTTCGCTCAGCTCCTCCAGTCGAAAGCTTCCTTCCAGCACGATCGATGCATTGTATACCGGAACAGAGAAAATACCCCGGCTGCGTCTCTCTGTTTCCGCATCGATATCCACATTCAGGCTGTCAGGGAAAAAGAGGGCGGTGCGCTCGATCTTCTGCTGAATAGGTTTTCCTTCTACGCTCCGTATCTCTTCGAACCGGTAGACGGGGATCAGGAGATACGGCCCGCTTATGGTGCTCCTTCCTCCCCAGGAATCGATCACTTCCTCCGTTGCTTCCCGGCTGCGGGATTCACGTTCCCTGACGATTTGCCGGACCATTCTCAAGGGAATGGCAAAAAGTATGAGGAGAATAAGAATGACAATCAACTTTACTCCGTATTTTCCAGCTTTCATCTTTTCATACTCCTTTCGTATAGTGTTGTACTTGGAAGGATTTTCGGGGATGAGCGTGGCAAAAATAGGGCGTGAATGTGGCAATAGTGTGGCAAACTCCCTTTTCCTCGAAGCTTGAGTTGACCTTGAGGCGGCAATCTGCCTTAATAATCAGCGATGAACGAGGCAAAACGGATTGCCATTGTCGATGATGAAGAGGCTCTTACCGCCACGCTTGCCTTTGCTTTCCGCAGGGAAGGCTTTGAGATCGAGCTTTTTCACGACGGGGCGACGGCCTGGCAACATTTTTCACGGAGACTTCCCCATCTTATTGTCCTTGATATCATGATGCCGAAGATGGATGGCCTTGCATTGTGTAAGCTGCTGCGAGGTGAAGGAATGCAGGTGCCCATCATTTTCCTTTCTTCACGGGATGATGAAATCGACCGGCTTCTCGGCTTCGAGTCGGGGGGCGACGACTACCTGTCAAAGCCCTTTTCGGTCAGGGAATTACTTGCCAGGGTGCGGGCCGTGCTTCGCCGAAGTTCCGGAGTGCAGGAGGGAGGCGTTCCTTCCGTAGTCGATATGGGGGACCTGCAGATTGATACATCATCCGCCCGCTGTTTTTTCGGCGATCATAGTGTCCCCCTCACCCTGACGGAACTTCGAATACTGCTCTCGTTGCTGGAACTGCCCGGGGGGATCAAGAGTAGGGAACAGCTGATGGCTGCCGCCTTTCCCGAGGACCTCTATGCGAACGAGCGGGCCGTCGATAGTCATATCAAACGGATACGAAAAAAGATGACGGCCCTCGGCCTTCCCTACGATCCGCTGGAAACGGTCTACGGCATGGGCTACCGTTTTACCTCGACGGGGAGTCGCCGGTGAGGCGAATTTCCTTCCGCCTGCTGATATTCAACCTCCTTCTTTTATTTCTTCCCCTCGGAAGCATGCTTTACCTGAAGACCTACGAGAGGCAACTTCTTGAAAACCAGGAACGGGCGATGGTACAGGAGGGGCGGATACTTGCATCGGCACTGGCCGATAGAGCCATACAGGATGAGGGCCTGCGCATCCTCACCAATCTCGCAGGGAGAATGGAATCGAGGATCAGGATTGTGGACCAAGATGGCACACTGCTTGCCGACTCTGCTGTCGATTCCCCTGTTCTCCAGGATGAAAAGATGCAAGCGGCCGGTCGTGGCTACGAAAAACAGGAATCGGGAAGGCAGGCTTTCTTGTATCGCCTTGTGGTGCCTCCCGTCAACAGATTCCGGGAGTTGTGTGCGCGCCTTCTGTTTCCTCCGTCGCCACGCTTCGAATCTGCAGAGTATTACAGCGGGAAAGACGTACTCGACGGGCCTGAGGTGCGTTCGGCCCTTTCCGGCAGGTACGGAGCAAGTACCCGAATCTCCTCTGGCGGTCAACGTTCGGTTACCCTCTATTCAGCCATTCCCGTCTACGCTTCCTCCGGTAACGTGAGCGGTGCGGTCGTTGTCAGCCGTTCTACCTATCGAATTCTCGAGGATCTCTACCGCATCCGTCTCGACATCATCGTCATATCACTCTATTCCTTTGTCGCCGCGATCGCCATCAGCCTTATCCTCTCCTTTACCATTACCAGACCGCTCAGAAGGCTCAAGGATCGTGCGGAAGAGCTTCTTTCTGTACGAAACGATCTTGTCTCTGCGTTTCGGGATGGGTTTCCTGCCCTTAGGCGGCGTGATGAGATAGGCGACCTGGGGCGGGCCCTGGCCGAGCTGTGGGAACGTCTGGAAAAACGCATAGGGGACATCGACGAATTTACCTCCGATACCCTCCACGAATTGAAAAATCCCCTCTCTGCCATACGGAGTGCTGCGGAAGTGGCCTCCTCAGAGGCCGATCGGGAAGGTACGAGTGAACTTTCTGTTTTTTTCCGGACCATCCTTACCTCCGTGGCCAGAATCGACCGGCTTTTGGGAGAACTCAGGGAGATCGGCAGGATCGATGCGGGTATAGACGACCCTTCTGCCGAGGCGCTGGATGTGGAATCCCTGGTCAAGCGCCTGAAAGAGATGTATCGCTGTCATAAAAGGATTATTTCCGAAGAGATCGAGCTTCGTATCGACAATCGCCTTAGCGGTCGTTCCATTCTGATCAATCCCGAACGGATGCTTCAGCTGGTCGGGAATCTTCTTGATAATGCCCTTGACTTTGCCTCTTCCCGGGTTGATCTTTCGCTATTTCCCCTTGGCGAGAGGGATGTCGGCATCAGGGTTGAGGATGATGGTCCGGGGATCGATCCGGCCGATGCTCCCCATCTCTTTTCCCGCTTCTTCTCCGTCCGGGAACGTCGGGGCGAGCATTCCGGCCTCGGACTCTCCATTTGCCGTGCCATTGCCGAAAGATGTGGGGGAGGTGTTGTGCTGGAAGAAAATCCGGAGGAACATAAGAAGAAAGGAGCCTCTTTCCTTGTCGTGCTTCCCGCTTCCTTCTGAATTCTGAAAAAGCGCCCACTAAAGGCGCAATGGTGGTATAGAGGTGTATTTTCATCACCAGGATTCGGAACACTACCCCCTAATTACCACACCTCCGTGAATCACCGTTCGCCTGCTTTTCCCGCCGATGAGAGCCTCAACCGGATTGGGAGCATCTACGATTACCATATCGGCTCTACACCCCTGCTTTAGTCCATAATTCGTTATACCCATTGCCCAAGCCGGGGTTTCGGTGATCATTGCCAGCAGATCCTGGCTGCGGCTGTAGGGGTCAAGCTGGGCCACCTGAGCGGTGAGGAGCAACTCTTCAAGGGGATCTCCGTTGCCGAAGGGGCGAAAAGGGTCTCTGATGTTATCCGAGGCTACCGCCACCGGCACCCCCGCTTCAATGAGTTCTGTGATTCTGGTCGTACCCCGACGGCGATTCTTGGTATCGCTGCGTCCCATGAGAAAAAGATTGCAGGAGGGCAGTGTTACCACATTGACGCCGGAGCTGGCAACCTTTTCGATCACTCGTGCCGCTGCATCCGCATCCATTGCCGAAAGAGAGGTACAGTGGCCCGCCGTCACACGGCCGCCCATCCCGTATTCCATGGTTTTCTCGGCAAGATAGTCGAGGGCATCGGCATTTGCTTCCTCGCTTTCGTCCACATGCAGGTCGATAGGAAGGCCGCTTGTCTCCGCAAGACGAAAGAGTGTGTCGGTAAGCTCCCGATGATTGTTACTCAAGGTGGGACAGCCGCCGATCGCATCGGCTCCTGCTTCTATGGCTTTTTCCAATAGCTCATATACGGCATCTCCGGGAACAATCTTTTCTACGGCTCCGGGGAAGGCGACCAATTGAATCGTAATCTCATCCTTATAGTGTTCGCGTATCCTGCAGGCGCTTTCCCAGAGCTTCATGCCGGTGAAACGTTCAAGGGTAATATGGCTTCTCAGTATCGAGGTCCCGGCTTCGATCGCCATTTCAACCATGTTACAGCCGTTTTCATATAACTCCTCTTCATCGACGTTCCTGAAGTAGGCGTTCATACTTTTAATCGCTTCTAATAGGGTGCCTGAGTAATTATGGATGCGACCGGCGGTCATTGCTTTATCAAGATGGGTGTGCATGTCGACAAAGCCGGGGAAAACGGTTTTTCCTGAAGCATCAATAATCTTTCGGCCGGCTCCTGTGATGCGGGCAGCCTTTTCCGCAATGAATCCCTCCTTGATGCCAAGATCCATTGTTCCGTTTCCGTGAATATTACCCTGCTTGATTACTAAATCATACATATGAATCCTTAATCTTCTTGATGATTTCGAAAACATATAGTAATATACCTTTATGCAATCTACAAGGAGGAAAAAATGAAAAAAGGATTATTGTTGTTACTGGCTGTTTTACTTCTTCCCGTCGTATCTTTTGCGGAAGGACAAAAGGAGGAAGCGTCCGGTGATCAATTGAAGGTTGCGGCCCTTTTACCTGGTCCCATCAATGATGGCGGATGGAACACCAACATGTATGATTCTCTTAAGCTTATGGAAAAGGAGCTTGGTGCAAAAATTGCCTATACCGAGCGAACCCCGGCATCCGACTACGAGGAGATTTTCCGGGGCTATGCCGCAAGCGGATATAACATTGTATTCGGACATGGTTTTGAGTTCGGTGAACCGGCGGAAAAGGTGGCAAAAGAGTTCCCCGAGGTTACCTTTATCATCACCAGCACCAGCATAAGCCAGCCTCCCAATTTAGGTTCCTTTCTTGTCGACGATTTCCAGTGCGGATTTGTCCAGGGGGCTGTTGCGGCGATCCTCTCAAAGAGCAGAATCGTCGGTTATGTCGGTGGCATGGAGATTCCACCCATCGTGAATCAGAGCAAGGGCTTTGTCGCCGGTGCGAAGTATGTCGATAAGTCTATCGATGCCAAGGCGCTCTTGACCGGTAGTTTCGAAGACATCGCCAAGGCGAAAGAGATGTCAAAATCCCTTATTGCCGAAGGTGCCGATATCCTCGTGGCGGATGCCGACGAATCGAACCACGGTGTGATCGAGGCGGTTGAAGAGGCCGGAGCTCTCGTTATCGGAAGTTCAGGCGACATCTACGAAACAGTCCCCGATGCACGAGATGTTATCCTGACGAGCATGACCGAGAATATGCCGAAAGGTTTGACTGTTCTTGCCAAGTCGGTCGTCGACGGCACCTTTGAGGCAAAGAACTATATTATCGGTTTGCATGACGGGGCCGTTGCCCTTGCCCCGTTTCGGGATAACGCGAACCTTGTTTCCGCCGATCAAAAGGCACAGATCGATAAAATCATACAGGATCTGAGAGACGGCACCATCGATCTGAATCAGTATAAGTAGCCGTTTAATGCCTTCAGCCACGGAGGTGCCCAACCTCCGTGGCTCCCATATCGGGGAACACTATGAACAGACGATTGAACACTATTCTTATGCAGTGTGTCTCTATCACTGTGGCTTTTGTCCTTGGTGCCGTCGTGATCAAAATGATCGGGATATCACCGCTTTTTGCCTATGGTGCGCTCCTTAACGGCTCTTTCGGAAGCATCAATGCAATCGGAGAAACTCTCGTTAAGATGACGCCCCTTATCCTCACGGGCTTAAGTTACGCCTTTGCCGCCAGAGCCGGACTTATCAACATCGGAGCGGAAGGACAGCTCTATATCGGGGGAATTTTAGCCACCCTTGTCGGCTCCAACTTTGCCGGACTGCCTATGATTATTCATGTGCCTTTTGCCGTTGCCGCTGCTTTTGCAGGCGGAGCAGTATGGGGCGGGTTGGTTGGTCTTCTCAAAGTAAAGTTTGGCGCCAATGAAATCATCACGACGGTGATGCTCAACTATATCGCCATCTATCTGGTGAGCTTTCTCGTTACCGGTCCGATGAAGGCTCCCCCGGGGACCATGCCCGAGAGCCGACCGATTCTCGATTCGGCACACTTGGTGCGGATACTACCTGGGACAAGGCTTCATATCGGCATCTTCATTGCCATTCTTGCTCTGCTTTTTTACTATTTTTTCATATTTAAGATGCGGCAGGGTTATGAAATGCGGGTTGTAGGGAACAACATGGAGTCGGCCCGGGCCGCGGGTATGCGACCCCAGCGTACAATGGTTCTTGCTATGCTTCTTGCCGGAGGAATGGGGGGTCTTGCAGGTGGCGTTGAGATCCTTGGAATCCAGGGACGCCTGCTGCAATCCTTTAGTCCCGGCTACGGATTCGACGGTATTGCCGTTGCTCTGGTTGGGGTGAACAACCCTGTCGGCATCGTTCTTGGAGCCTTGCTTTTCGGCTTTCTTCGAGCCGGAGGCAACAGAATGCAGCTGGTTGCCCAGGTACCGGTTTCGGTTATCTACGTCGTTCAGGGATTGGTTATTACCTTTGTGATCATCGGTCAGAATCTGCATGTTTTTCAAAAGGTCGGGGTAAACCGCCCCTTTCGTCGGAAGACTGGGGACGGTCCTGCCCCGGAGGTGCTCTGATGGAACTTCTTAGTTATCTACTGGCGACCGATCTGCGAATGGCCGCTCCTATTCTCATTGCCGCTCTTGGCCTTCTTTTTATGGAAAAAAGCGGTGTAGTCAATATCGGTTGCGAGGGGATGATGCTCTTCGGGACCTTTTTCGGTGTTTTCTTTGCCCGGCTTTCAGGCTCACCCTGGATAGGCTTGCTTTTTGCCGGAATGACCGGGATGGTCATTGGCCTCTTTTTTGCATTCATTGTGGTTACCCTGCGGGCCAATCAGATTGTGACGGGGATAGCCCTAAACATCATTGCTCAGGGGGCCACCTCGACCCTGAATCGGCTTATCTTCGGCGTTTCAAGCCAGGCGGCCAATGCGCCGGGCTTTGAGGTCGTCCCTATCCCTCTGCTTTCGAAGATTCCCGTTATAGGAGATTCTCTCTTTAACCAGATGGGGCCCATCTATCTCGCTCTGCTTCTTGTTCCTTTGATCCGCTGGTTTATGATGAAGACAACCATAGGTCTGAAGATCCGTGCCGTGGGTGAACATCCCCATTCGGCCGATACCGCAGGAATAAATGTACGCTCTGTTCGCTATGGCAGCATTCTGGCAGGGTCCTTTCTCGTGGGGGCTGCCGGAGGATTCCTTTCTCTTGGGATTCTGAGCCTCTTTTCTGAAAATATGGTGAGCGGAAGAGGATATATCGCTCTGGCCGTCATCATTTTCGGGAAATGGAACTCCTGGGGAGTTCTTGCCGCCGCCCTGGTTTTTGGCCTCGGGGATGCGGTACAGATTAAGATGCAAACGGCCGGTAGTTCAATTCCCTATCAGTTTCTCATGATGCTTCCCTATATCCTGACGATTCTGGCACTTTCCGGTTTTGTCGGAAAAGCGGAATCTCCTGCAGCATCGGGGAAACCCTTTCGCAACGACGAGCTATAGGATTAAGGAGCTGCTATGGATACGCATGAAACAGTCCTGGAAATGAGAGGAATTACCAAGATTTTTCCCGGTGTCGTTGCCAATGATTCTATCAATTTTGATCTACGAAAGGGTGAAGTCCACGCCCTTCTCGGAGAAAATGGGGCGGGGAAAAGTACCCTGATGGGCATTCTTTCCGGGGTTTACCAGCCGACGGAGGGAACAATCGTGTTGGAGGGTTCCCCTGTCTGTTTCGATTCCGCCAGGGATGCCATCCTCAACGGCATCGGGATGGTCTATCAGCATTTTATGCTGGTGCCGAAACTGACGGTTGCGGAGAATATCATGCTTGGGATCAAACGGCCGAAGGAGCCGCTTCTGCAGATCGATAAGGCATCGGAACAGATCGTTGCTTTTGCCCGTACATATGACATGGATTTAGACCCGGAACAGAAGGTCGCTTCCCTGACCGTCGGACAGCAGCAGCGGGTTGAGATTGTAAAGGCTCTTTTTCGCGGGGCGAAGGTCCTTGTTCTTGATGAGCCTACGGCGGTCCTTACACCGAAAGAGACCCATGAGCTTTTCAGTATGATCAAGATGCTTACCGATCAGAACTTTTCCGTTATCTTTATAAGCCATAAGATCGACGAGGTTATTGAGATCAGCAATCGTATTTCCGTGCTTCGGCGGGGGAAACTTGAAGCAACCATCGATAACGAGGGAGTTTCCAAGAAAGAATTGGCCGGTCTCATGGTCGGCCGCGATGTTTCCTTCTGTGTTGAGAAAACTCCCTGCTGTCCGGGAAATTCCGTCCTTGCCCTTGAAGGGGTGGGGCTAAAGGACCGCGAAGGTCGAGCGCTCCTGAAGGATGTGAACTTTGAGGTACACGAAGGGGAAATTTTAGGGGTAGCCGGTGTCGATGGAAACGGGCAGGACGAATTACTCGAGGTGATAACGGGTCTTCGATCCGCCTCGGAAGGATCGGTCTGCATCGTCGGCCAGGAGGTCCTGGGCAAAAGTCCCCGCCAGATCCTGGAAATGGGCTTGGCTCATATCCCTGCGGACCGGCAAGCCCGCGGCCTTGTGCTGAACATGGATATCAAAGAGAATTTTATTATCAATGATTATTACCGCTCTCCGCATAGTAAACGGGATATCATTTCCTGGCCCTTTGTCAGAAAACATACGAAAGAAAACATCGAGCGCTTCGATGTTAGAACCTCTTCCATCGATACCCCGGTCTCGACCCTTTCGGGGGGAAATCAGCAAAAGCTGATTCTTGCCAGGGAGCTTCATGGCAAACCGGTCCTTTTGGCCGCAATGCATGCCACCCGGGGGCTCGATGTGGGGGCCATTGAATATGTACATCAACGGATACTCGAACAGCGTGCGGCGGGAACCGCGATCCTGTATATTTCGACAGAGTTGGAAGAGCTTATGAGCCTTTCAGATAGGATTGCCGTGATGTTCAGGGGGGAAATCATGGGGATTGTTCGGCCCGAAGAAGTGACAATTGATCAAATTGGGCTTATGATGGCAGG
Source organism: Sediminispirochaeta bajacaliforniensis DSM 16054 (assembly GCF_000378205.1). NCBI lineage: Bacteria > Pseudomonadati > Spirochaetota > Spirochaetia > Spirochaetales > Spirochaetaceae > Sediminispirochaeta > Sediminispirochaeta bajacaliforniensis. The sequence goes on from NZ_KB899416.1 coordinate 16,596, forward strand.
AAGCATAACGTAATATGAGGCCCGTAATGAAGGAGTATGGACCACAAGGAAAGAAGTTCCCAAAATATAAAGTTATCAAGCACTACCTGTTGCAGCGGATTAAGGAGATGAAGCCGGGAGATAACCGTTTGGAAACGGAAGAGGTCCTATCGGAAAAGATGGGAGTGAGCAAGGCGACGGTCCGGCAGGCAATGGATGAGCTGATTAACGAGGACTTAATAACACGGCAGCAGGGGAAAGGTGTATTCGGCCATCCCCGAGTCGGGGAATTGAAAATGCATCTTGGCCTCTGGGCCAATTTTCGGGATTACCTTTCCCGGGCGGGATATCGGGTGTCCGTAACTCAATCTCCGTTTCGGGTAGATATCGCCTCGAAGCATATGGTCGCACGAGCTCCATCTCTTGAGGGGGCTCATGTGTATGCCTTCGACTGGATTTATTATGCAAACGACAAACCCGTTATCGTTTGCAGGATCGAGGTTCCCATGGATCTTGTTATCAATCCCCTTCAATCCGAGGTTCCTCCGCTTACCCTTAAAGAGAGCTTGAAGAGGCTGAGCGGGAAAAATTTTTCCTATGCCATCAGCTGGCTTCGCAGTTCTCTTGACAGGGAGGCTGCCAGGCTCTTCGCTCTTGATGATATGACCGCTTTTTTGGTATGGGATGAAAATTTTTTCGATTTGTACGATAATCATCTTTGTTATAACGAGATTCTGTTTCATCCCGATTATCTCGATTTTTCGATTATCTGCCATTTTTAGGAGGTACCATGAGAACCATCGGATCAAGCGTTCCTGTCCATGATGCGCAGGCAAAGGTAACAGGTGCCTGCTTGTATACCGACGATTTGGAGCCTGCGGATATCCTTTATGCCAAGTTGCTTTATTCAAAAGAGGCGCATGCAAAGATTGTATCTGTCGACAGCACTGAGGCCGAGGCAATGGAAGGTGTGGTTGCCGTCCTCTCCTGCTTCAATACCACGCCGCGTTTCTACAACAGTGCCAAGCGCTTTGATGAGCAGGAGGTGCCCCAGGATGAGCAGATCTTTCCCCGAATCGTCCAGCATGTGGGCGACAGGGTTGCCGCGGTGGTTGCCGAACGTCCTGAACAGGCTTTGCGGGCCTTAAAGGCAATCAAGGTGGAATACGAGCCGCTTCCTGCTATTTTTGATCCGGAAGAGGCCCTTGCCCTGGAAGATAGTTCCGGATTATATGCGAAGATTTCGACCTCCGGCGGCGATCTCGAAGCCGGCTTCTCCCAGGCCGATGCCGTTTTCGAGGGAAGGAAAGAGACCGAGGCCATACACCATCTCGCCTTAGAGCCCCACTCGGTGATTGCCGAATGCCGGAACGGAAAGAAAGCCACCGTCTGGACCAGTACCCAGACGACCTTTGCGGTAAGGATGCTCCTTTCCGAACTCTTCGGATTTCCCAGAAGTCGAATCAGGGTTGTTAAACCGGTCATGGGCGGTGGATTCGGTGCAAAGATACCGATGATTCTCGAACCCGTGGCCCTTGCCGCGGCGATCAAAACCGGCAGGCCTGTTAAGCTCACCCTTTCGCGAAAAGAGGCCTTTTTTGCCACACGAATGCGGCATGCGTCCAAAACAAGGATCAAAACCGGGGTAAAGAAAGACGGTACCATTGTCGCACAGGATATCACCATACTCTTCAACGGGGGGGCTTACTGTACTCAAAGCATCAACGTCGGTGCAGCTACGGTCCACGATATCGTAAATTGCTTCAGGACCCCCAACATCAAGGTAACGGCGCTTCCCGTGCGGACAAATCTCCCGGTTGCCGGGGCCATGCGCGGTTACGGATCGCCTCAGATGCACTTTGCCCTCCAGACCCACCTCGCCCAGGTTGCGCGGCAGTTGGGGATCGACTTTTATGCCTTTCTCGAACGTAATCTCGTGCGCCCTGATGCGCTCTCTCCCGTGGGAGGGAGAAGTCTCGGAAACCCCAGACCCCTTGATTGTCTGCACAGGGGTGGGGAGCTATTCGGCTGGAAGGCCAAAAGCGCATTGCCCAGGGAGGTCGGAAAGAATCGCTTTCGCGGTGTCGGTATCGGGGTCGGAACCCATGGGAATGGGGTCTTCGGTGCTCATCTTGACTATACCGGTATCAGGGTCCGGATGAACGAGGACGATACGGTGCTTCTTTTTACCGGTAGTCACGATATGGGCAACGGATCGGTAACGGTCCAGAAGATGATCGTCAGCCAGGAACTCAACGTTCCTCTGGAGCGAATTGAGGCGGTGGAATCGGATACCGAAAACTGTCCCTACAACCTTGGCGACTATGCCAGCCGCGGCGTCTTTGTCTCTGCCGAGGCGGCAAGGAGGGCAGCCATTTCTCTGCGGGCTTTAATCCTCGAAAAGGGAGGGGGCCTGACCGGTCGCCCTTCGGCAGAGCTCTCCTTGGGGACCGAGGCCCTTTTGGGAGCTGATGGAAAGGCCCTTATGAGCCGGAAGGATCTGTTTCGGCGGATCAATCAGGAGTTGCAGCAGGATCTGGAGGTAACCGAAAGCTGGGCGAATGCGGCGGGACGTACCTCCTACGGCGTCCATTTTGCCGAGGTTGAGGTCGACGGTAACAGCGGGGAGGTTGATATCCTCTCCTACGTGGCGGTCCACGATGTGGGTAAGGTCTTGAACCGACAGGGTATTGAGGGGCAGCTCGAGGGTGGGATTCATATGTCCACGGGCTACGCTTTGAGTGAGGAACTCCGTTTCGATGAAAAGGGTGCCGTGGTAAATGGTTCTCTCGGACGTTACAATATCATTCGTGCGAGTCGGATGCCGAAAGAGCTGATTGTCGATTTCATCGAAGAAGGGGAAGAACCTGGCCCCTACGGAGCAAAAAGTATCGGCGAATGCGCTGCTGTTCCCGGGGCTGCGGCGATTGCCAATGCTGTTGCGGACGCCCTTGGGGTCGAGGTCGACCACATCCCCCTTACACCGAAGCGGGTACTTGCCCTCCTTTCCTTAAAGAACGGCGATGATATATGTCCGGCTTGATTGGTGAAACGATTCACTTCCGGGTCAACGGCATTGAGCGGGAGGTGAATCCGAAACAGGGAATGAGCCTGATGCGTTATCTCCGTGAAGAGCTGGGGCTGACGGGTACAAAGTGCGGATGTCAGAGTGGTGACTGCGGCACATGCAAGGTGCTCGTGGATGGTCGGGCGGTCAATTCGTGCACCCTTGCTCTGCGGAAACTCGAAGGCCGGGAAGTCGTTACCATCGAGGGGCTTGCCCCCGATGCCACCCGTCCGGGAAGTACCCTTCATCCCGTCCAGCAGGCCTTTATCGATGCGGGGGCCATACAATGCGGTTTCTGTACGCCGGGGATGATTATCACCACGGTGGCCCTTCTGTCCCGTAACCCCGACCCTTCTTCTGGTGAAATACGCAAAGCCCTCGATGGAAACCTGTGTCGCTGCACCGGATATCGAAAGATTGTCGATGCTGTTTTACTGGCCGCGCGGTATATGCGTGGCGGAGCACAAAACACTGAAGAAGGAGGAAGGCCGGCAGGTTCTAACACCATTGCCCTCGGAACTCCTTCTCCGGTTCGGGACGCTCGGAAAAAGGTAACCGGTCGTCTTTTGTATACCGGTGATCTCAATTTCCCCGGCATGCTGATCGGAAAAATCCTCTATGCACCGGCCGCCCACGGCCTGATTACCTCTATCGATACCAGCCGGGCAGAGGCCCTTCCCGGCGTCCGGGCTGTGGCGAGCTTTGCGAACAGTCCTGATAAGCCCTATAACAGCCATACCACCCTGCCGTTTCAGAAGGTTCCCAAAAATGAGCGCATATTCAACCGTCACTTTCGCTTTCATGGCGACAGGATCGCGGCAGTTGCCGCCGAAGATGAGGCAACTGCTCGTAAGGCCCTCGGCCTTATCGAGATTGAATGGGAACCATATCCCGCAAGTCTCACGATAGAGGATGCTCTTGCTCCTGGTGCCGAACCCATCCATGAGGGCGGAAACCTCGCCGATACCATACGTGAGGAAGGGGGAACTCCATCCCCAAAGCGGGGAGAACGGTACGAAGGTGTCTTTCGGCTGCCGAGGGTGACCCATGCCGCACTGGAACGGCACATCTCCATCTCCGATTTCGACGGCGAACGGCTTACCGTCTATTCTTCCTGCCAGAACGTCTTTTGTTACCGGGCCATGCTCGGCGAACTCTTCGAGCTGCCTCTCAATCGGGTCAGGGTTATCAAACCTGCGGTCGGAGGCGCCTTCGGGGGAAAGTCCGAGATGGTGAGTGAGCCGGTTTCCTCCCTCCTTGCTCTTATGACCGGAAGACCGGTAAAAGTGGAGCTCTCACGGAAAGAGGTTATGTGTTCAACCAGGACCAGGACCTCCGGACGAATCGAGCTTTCCATGGAAGTGGACGAGGACAACCGTTTTATATCCCACAATTATCATGCCTATCTGGATCGCGGCGCCTATTTCGGCAGTGCCTACGACCTCGGCTATGCCCTGATGGATAAGGCCTTTCGGCTCTATCGCGTACCCAGGATCGATACCTCCGCCGCTCTCGTTTATACCAACAATCAGGCTGCCGGGGCCGTAAGAGGATATGGTAATCCCCAGATAAGCTTTGCCCGGGAGGTGCTGATCGACCGCATCTGCCGGCAAAGGGGGATCGATCCCATCGAATTCCGGATAAAAAACCTGGTCCATCCCTGGGACCGAAACCCGGCAAACGGATACTCTCTGGGCAACTGCCGGATCATCGAGTGTCTTGAACTGGGGGCCAGACTCTGCGGCTGGGAAGAAAAGCGAAAGAGATCGGATTCAGGAACCATTCGCCGGGGAATCGGCCTGGCATGCGGGGTTCACGGCTCGGGGATACACCCGGGATCGGTGGATTACTCGACGGCAGGGCTGAAGATGAATGGCGACGGAACAGCCTGCCTCTCCATTTCTGCCCATGAAAACGGTCAGGGCAGTAGCGTGGTCATGGCAAAGATCGCCGCCGAGGTCCTCGGCATTCCCGAGACCTCCATCAGTCTGGTAGAGACCGATACCGAGACCACCTGGTACGACAACGGAAGCTATGCAAGCCGGGAGACCTGGGTCTGCGGCGGTGCGGTGAAGCGGGCCGCGGAATCGGTGAAGCGGCAGCTGACCGAAGAGGCTGCTGTTATGCTTGGCTGCACGGTGGGGGAGGTTGTCGCTCAGGCGGGATGCTGCAGAAAGCGGACAGGGGGACCCGATGCTCTACTTAGCTATGGAGATATCATTACCTATGCCCGTTCTCACTACCCCTATCATGATATCAATGCGGTGGAAAGTTACGCCTCGCCCATGGACCCCGGCTCCTATTTTGTCAACTTCGCCGAGGTCGAGGTCGATATGGAAAAGCGGACGATCAAGGTTCTCAAGGTAACCGTTGTTCACGACTGCGGCACCATCATCAACCCAATGCTTATCGAAGGACAGGTAGACGGCGGTATGCATATGGGACTCGGTTATGCCCTCTGCGAAGAGCTTCTGAGCGACCGGCAGTCGGGAAAACAGCTGACGACAAGTTTCAAGCAGTATAAGATGATTCCTCCGGAGGCTATGCCGGAGGTTGAACTTCGGTTTCTCGGAGGAAAGGAGCCGCTTGGGCCTTTCGGCGCCAAGGGAATCGGAGAAGCCACCACTGTTGCTATTGCACCTGCGGTGGCTAATGCTGTTACTTCCGCCACCGGGTTTGAAATATCATCGTTACCGATTCGTTTTCCGGCTCTGATAAAATGAAAACATGGTTATTCCAATAGAAATGGTAACCATGTTTTGAAGCATACTCATGCGAAGATGACTGAGAAGGAAAACGGGCATTCCCCCTGAAACGTACAAAAGCCAGTTATGCCATCGGCAGCACTAAGGATCCCACGATGACAATGCATAGAGTCAAAACAGATACTAATGCGCTACCGAGTGTGTAGGTTTTTAGCCCCCCGGTCACCGTTAGTCCTGCCAAGTTTGTCGTCACCCAGAAGCCACTGTCATTTACATGACCGATACTGATTCCTCCTGCCAAGGAGGCCAATGCGATCCATACAGGATGAATGGCAATGCTCGGCGCAACCGAAGCCATTAAGGTCATGGTTGTGATTGAAGCTACGGTACCGGACCCTTGTGCAATACGGAATATCATGGCAATACAATAACTTAACAGGATTACGATCAATCCGGCGTTGGCAGTGTGGCTAATATGTTCCACCAGGAGTGATCCTATTTGTGTTGCCTTGATGACATTACCAAAACTACCGCCGGCACCGGTAATCAACAAAACAATTCCGGCTGCTTTGGTTGCCTCTGCTGCAGATTTGTTCATCTCATCCTTCGCCATCGATTTTGATGCTACAATGTAGGCAAAAATCACGCCAAGGAGTAGAGCGACAATCTTATTACTTATAAATGCCAAGAAACTGGGGAGTTCTCCTGTTATCGCTTTTGTTACCGTACCGCTAAGGATTAATACAATAGGTAATATGATTGGGATGATTGAAAGACTAAATGAGGGTGCGTTTTCCCGTTCTGCTTTTCCCTTGTCGAGGTTAAATAGTTCGCTCTCGTCATTATTACTCTTCCAAAGTCCTTTATCCAGAAGCTTAAAATAGATTTTCATGGCGATAAAAACTACTATCAAGCCTATGGTTCCACCAAAAAGTACCATGATTCCCAGATCGAAGTTGAATATGCTGGCGGCTGCCAGTGGGTTAGGGGTGGGGGGAACCAAGGTATGTGCAGTTGCTGCTCCGATTACCATGGCTCCGATGATGTACGGAAAGGGCTTTTTTGTTTCTTGCACCAAGGCAAGGCCAAGTGGAATAAGAATAACAAAGGTCACATCGTAGAATACCGGTATGGAGAGCAGAAAAGCGGTGAAGCCTATTGCATAAACAGCATTTTTTTCTGATGTTGCTTTTACCAAAGTAGTAGCAATTACCTTGGCTCCGCCCGAGTCTGAAAGTAATTGGCCTAAAATCACTCCAAAACCAATCGATAAACCGATTCCTGCCATGAGACCCCCAAAACCGGAGCCAATTTGGTTGACTGTTTCGGCTAATCCGAGTCCGGAAGCTATGCCCATATACAAGGCTCCGACAATTAAACTAATAGCAGGGTTCAGTTTTAACTTCAGGATCAATAGTAAGATTACAGCTATTGCAATAGCTAAATTTATCACCAACATAGTGGAAGATACCATTGAATTTCTCCTTAAATTCGTCTTTACAGATCGAGATCGGAGGCTATGCCCATTACATGCGTGACTATTCGTGCCTCAAGGGTATCGACTATCTTTCGGTGTGGCCGTGGATAGTCGATACAGCCATGTTTTCTATTCTAATCTTTCTTTTACTCGCTCCTCGGCCTTACTCATTTCATTGTTGAACGCGGCATTACGTAGCTCTTCGAATTTCACAAGTCCGCTTTTTTGCTCTTTTTCCCATTCCGTTGCAAACATGCCTGAGGTTATTTTTTCATACTGAGAAACAATAAATTTTTGTATGAACGACTTGTCGGTTTTTGCAAATCCGGTTAATTGTCCGAACTGGCTGGTATGAGAATGAAACGGAAGTTGCTTGAAAAGCCCGATGTCCGCCGCTTTCTCCATCATAACCGCGGGCTCTTTTGAGAGGTACATTTCCATCAGGACAGCTTCTTCTGGATGCCCCATTTCCACCTGGTACTTATACACTTCAGTAAAAACAGCATAGATCAGCGGCCATGTGGCTTGTTCCGCCATAAGATCAAGATAGGTTTCGTCGTTAAAGGTGACTTGGATCGCTCCCTTTTTGGTTGAGCCGATTGCTTTGGCCAGAGCCAAAGTAATATCCCAGGCCGAACCTGAAGAATCTTGTTGCACGGCGACAAAAGTGGGAAACCCTTCTCCGCTTTGATAGAGCTCTCTTACTCCACGTCCGATCATCCTCGGTGCCACCATGATAACATCGACTTCATCCGAAGGCTGAATATGCTTGAATGTAATATTGTAGCCGGAAGAAAAGTTGATAACGTCACCCTTTTTTAGATGAGGTGCTATCTTTTCTTCGTAAATTTGCGGTGCAACTTCATCGGGAATCAACAGGAACAGAATGTCCGCTTTAGCAGCTGCCTCATCAATGGAAAAAACAGGAAAACCATCTTTGTTTGCAGTGTTCCAGGATTCATCATTTCTACTGCCTACAATAACGTTTTTGATACCGGAATCACGTAAATTCAGCGCTTGCGATCTCCCCTGATTACCATATCCGATAATTGCTATCACTTTCTTTTGTACTAAATCTACGTTTGCATCTTTGTCGTAAAAAATTTTGGTCATGAAACGCTCTCCTCCTATTCGTTGTTTCGTGTTTTGTTGATCAGATATCATAAAATCAGACATCTGATGTAATACTAACAGGGGTTTTATTATAACGCAAGTTTTTTTTACTGTTCCGAATCCTGGTGGTATACATGGCGTTATTTTATGCCAATGCTTGCGTTTTCATGGTACGCCTTTCGATAGTGGTATCGTGGTTAACTTTTACACCGACATATAGGCAGCTATGACTTTACCTATATGCTGCAAACAATTAATATGACGTTAATAATAGGACAAAAGGGGGAAATCTTTTGCGCTTAGCTGATAGTGTGTTGCAAAATGTACCGCGCATGATGAGCCAGATGAGTGCCGGTGGCCTCTTTCTTACCACGAAAACGAAGAAATTAAATACGATGGTCATCGGATGGGGAGGAGTTAATGTTTACTTTCGTATCCCAATATTTATCGTGCCTGTTCGATACTCTCGATATACGCATGAGCAGATGGAAGAGTCGCAATACTTTACCGTCAGTGTACCACGTGCCGGTTCATTAAAACATGCATTAGCATTTTGCGGATCGAAGTCGGGAAGGGACTTTGACAAGTTTACAGAGTGCAATTTAACTCCTCTTCCCGGAAGGCTCGTGGATGTTCCGATCGTCGGAGAGTGTCCTTTGCACTATGAATGCGAAATTATGTATAAGCAGCACATGGTTCCTGAAAATTTGAACGGAACACTCGATGCAGAGGTCTATCCGGATTCCGATTACCATACATTTTATTTTGGAAAGATTCTTTCATGCTATGTGAATGACTGATAGTCTTTTTCGAAAGGTAGTATGCCTGAGTAGCGTAATCCAAAGGTATCATATACAATAAGCGTTGCAATGATTGATTATTTTCTATAGTAATGGGGCTTTATGGATAGTAATAGTTGGTTATCAAATCCAGTTGAGAAGGGTTCGGTTTCCAGGATTGTTTTAGAGAGAATTAAAGAAGCATTAATAAATAAACAGTTGCGGCCGGGAGATTTCCTACCGACGGAGAACGAGCTTGCGAAGGGTTTTGGAGTAGGAAAGTCCAGTATAAGAGAAGCGATTAAAATGCTGGAAGCCATGGGAGTGGTAGAGATCAGGCGGGGCCAGGGAACTGTCATACGCGAACATCCGGATCAACATAATGTTAATTCATTGGTTTTTCAGTTGCTTCTTCAGGAAGGTGATGTTCAGGAGTTGATAGATCTCCGGGCAATGTTTGAGGTTTCATATACCACAGTGGCCATGCATAGGGCCACTGTGGAAGATTTGCAAGCAATTAAGCTGACAATCAACGATTTTGAAGCTAAAATAAAAAAGGGAGAGCATGAACTGGAAGATGACCTTGCTTTCCATCGTGCAATTTTAGCGAGTACTCATAACGTTTATATCATCAAGATTGGCGAAACGATTTTGCAACTTTTTCGCTCATCAATTCGTAAATCGGTAGCTCAAACGCCAGAAATCGCTTTAGATGATCATAAAAGGATATTCAAGGCTTTTTGCGAAAAAGATGAAACAGCAATCAAGACGATTATTTATGATACATTAGAGCGATGGCGCGAAAATCTTAGTTAGAAGCCATTACAAAAGAATGGCTTTTATCATGGAAACGGTAGAGGATAGAGAGTATGGAGACCGTCACTCTGAAGTATGATACACTCTAAAAGTGAAATCCCTCTCCGATCTTCAGGCAACCCGCCGTCCCTTCTTTCGGGCGGCAGTGGCTATTTTGATTCTTCTCCTCTATCTCATTGCCTTTCTTTTATTTATATCCAGGAAGCCTCTGCCTGAAGATTACCAGCTCATACGTCGATATGGATGGCATTTTCGCTTACTTTTAGTGGCGGCCGCCGCCAACTCGATGCTCCTTTTCTTTTCCACCGGTCGGGACCTCTTGACAATGTTCCGTATCGCTCTTTTTTTTCTCATTGCTTATCCTCTTGGACTCGGCGACGAGATAAGCGTGCTCATGCTTTTTTCGCTTCTTACCGAGATAGCGTTGTATCACCCTTTTCGTAACGCGGTAATCTACATGCTGCTCTCTCTTCTTGTCGCCCTTGGTTTGGGGCGTGCCGGTTCGGCCTTTTATCTTACCCGGGCTGCCACTCCAATGCAGAGCAGGCTGTTTATCGGTATCATTGCCTTCCTTTATGCCTCAGCCCTGCTTACGGCCCGCTGGGCAATAAGCACGGAAAGCTCCCTGGTCGGCAAGGTTCGGCACCTCAACAGCGTCATAGACAGGCTGTCGGAGGCAAATCTCGATTTCCAGCGCTATGTCCACAGCGTGGAATATTCGGCCGTTAATTCGGAACGGCGACGGCTGAGTCGGGAGATCCATGACAGCGTCGGCTACTCTCTTACCAATATCCTGATGACCCTGGAGGCGGCCAAGGACCTCATGGAGAGCAATGGCGTTAAGGCACGGGATGCCCTGGACCGTTCCATTTCCGAGGCCCGAAGCTGTCTCGAAGAGACCCGCCGGACCATGCGGCGCATACGCTCGGAGGAACTTCGGGAAACGGTAGGATTGCAGGCCATTGCCCACCTTACCCGTTCCTTCAGCGAAGGTACGGGCATGCACATTTCAGTGGAATACGGCAATGCTCCGGAAAGTTTGGGGGCGAAGCTGGACCTGGTACTTTTCCGCATCGTGCAAGAGGGGCTTACCAATGCCTTTCGACACGGCATGGCCTCACAGGTCCGTATCACCCTGTGGGTGGAGGAGGGGGTGCTTCTTGTGACGGTGAGTGATAATGGAAAGGGGTCGGAGGAGGTTGTCGACGGCCTGGGTCTCAGCGGCATGCGGGAACGGGTCAAAGGGGTGGGGGGCAGTGTCGATTTTCGCTCGGGGCCGGATGGATTTCGTGTTCAGTCGATGCTTCCCCTGGATCAGAAGGAGTAGACTATGGCGATGATACGAGTTGTTCTGGTGGATGATCAGCTTCTTTTTGTGGAGAGCCTGAAAACAGTTCTCGATTTTCGTGCCGACGACATTGAGGTGGTGGGAACCGCTCACAACGGGGAGGAGGGGCTTCAGGTCGTCCGTGACACCCATCCCGATATCGTTCTTATGGATGTAAGGATGCCGGGGATGGACGGGGTTGAGACCGCCCGCCGCCTTTCCGCGGAGTTCCCGGGTATCAAGGTTGTAATGCTCACCACCTTCGACGATGACACCTATGTCAGGGAGGCGATGCAGTACAATGCCGTGGGTTACCTGCTGAAAAATATCCCTCCTGAGGATTTGATCGGTTCCATCAGGGCCGTGGGCAGCGGAAATATCCTCCTTTCCCCCGATGTTGTGGGAAAAATTCTCGGCAGGGAGGAACATGCACCGGAGCCTTCCCCTGATGCGGGAGACTTCACCGTTGGGGACTTTAGCCGCAGAGAGCGTGAGGTCCTCTATTTTATTTCCCGGGGCATGGACAATACCGCCATTGCCAATAGACTCTTTATCGCGGAGCAGACAGTAAAAAATCATATATCGAAAATCTACGCAAAGCTGGAAACACGTGATCGTTTCAGGGTCGCCGAGATCGGTCGCGGCCTTCACCTTGAGCACTACTGTTCCTACCTCGACTGACCCTTTCTTCCTGTTCGGCTGCCGGCCGCTTTCTCTTTGCTGGTGAATTCCCCTCTCCTCCTACCGGAGGATGGTACCAAACCGGTACTTCGGTACTATTGCCTCCTGACCATACCGGCCCTACCATGGAAAACGGAAAAAAAGAATTGTTTAAGGAGGAAAGAACGTAATGAAAAAGCTAGTCACACTTTTAGTCGTATCGCTTTTTGGCCTTACGGCACTGTGGGCCGGTGGACAAGGAGAATCCGCGGGAGCTTCTTCTGCCCAGTCCGCCCAAACCACAGCACCTGTCACCATCGATTTCTGGACCACTCAGACCCAATCCGACCGGATGGCTACCATCCAGGTGCTTATCGACACCTTCGAAGCCCTCAATCCCGAGGTGACCATAAAGCTGGTAGCCGTTGATGAAAACGACATGGCCACCCAGCTCAATACCGCTGCGGCATCAAATACCCTTCCCGGAATGATCGAGTGCGCCGCCGAGAATGCCGTTGCCTTCGGCAGCGAGGGGCTTCTCGACAGCGAATCGATTACGCATCTTATCAATTCCATTGGTAAGGATAAGTTCTACGCGGGACCCTTGGCCTTAAATGAAAGCAGCACAAAGGGCAGTTACTACGCTGTTCCCTACCATGGTTGGGTTCAGGGAATCTGGTACCGGGCCGACTGGTTCGAGGAAGCGGGTCTTAATGCTCCTTCCACCTGGGATGATATTCTTACTGCGGCAAGGTACTTCGACAAGCCGGATCAAAACCAATACGGCATCCTCGTCGGCACCAAGGCAGATGCCTATACCGAACAATGTTTCACCCAAATCGCTATGGCAAATGGTGCTCAGCTTTTCGACGGAAACGGTAATCTCATCTTCAATTCGCCGGAAATGAAAGAGGCTGTGGCGTACTATGCCGAACTTGCCAAGAATACCCCGCCGGGACCCCAGGGGTGGCGTGCCAGGGACTACTACCTTCAGGGGAAAATGGCGATGTTCTTCTATTCCAGCTATATCATGGATGATTTGGCCATCGAAGAGAACGCCAAGGATTCCCTGACCGGCGACAATTTTGCCGATCTCGAAGGCAAGAATTTCGATCCCGAGCTGGTAACCAATACCCGTCTCGCTTCGACCATCACCAATACCCAGGGCGCAGGCTACGGAACCATCGTCAGTCTGGCCATTCCCAAACACGGTGATGCGGCAAAGGCCGCGGCAGCCGAAAAGTTCATCCGCTATCTTTTTACCCCCAATGCCTACATCACCTGGCTTCACATGGCCCCCGGGGGTATGAATCCCGTCCTGAAATCGATCGCCGCGAACGAGCGCTTCCAGAACGATCCCAAGGGCATCTTCAAACACTACGGCAAGGAGAAGATGGAAGAGATCATCAGCGGGCTGGATAAACCTTCAGCATCGTCGACGGCAAACGGATGGCTGCCGCAAGCTCCATCTACTCCAAGCAGATCATTCCCCAAATGATCTACAAGATTACCCAGGAAGGAATGGCGGTGGATGCGGCCATGACCTGGGCCGAAGGCGAAATGAAGAAACTCATGGAATAGTCTGATGGAGAGGGCTGCAACTTAGCCTTCCCCTGTTCAGACAGAAAAAGAGTACGACTTCGCCGAAGATGCGATATATAGATTCGGCGGAGTCGTCTTTACCCCGGAATACAGGATGCAAAGCATGAACGGAGCAAATCTACTATCGTCCAGTGCCCTTGATCTCAAAAAGCGGGAGATATTGCTCGGATGGGCCCTTGTGCTGCCTGCGGTAGCCGTTATCCTCTCCCTCATTCTCTATCCGATCGTTTATAACATCTATCTCAGTTTTTTCGACGTACGGCCCATGGCCGCAAACACCTACGTCGGGCTGGAAAACCATCGGAACGTGGTCACCGATCCTACATTCTGGCATTCGGTGCTTACCACCCTTCTCTATGTATTTTTCACCACCATAGGAACCACCCTCATGGGGCTTATCGTGGCCCTCGCCATGAACCGCCCATTTCCTCTCCGGGGACTTGTGCGGTCGCTTATCCTCTTTCCCTATGTGGCTCCGGTCATCTCGGTGGTCTTTGCCTGGCAGTTTATCTTCGACCCCGTCAACGGCATTTTCATGGATATCACCTACGAAAAGCTGGGCCTTTTTTCATCACGATTCAACCTGATCGGATCGCCGTCAACCGCAGTGTGGGTGGCCATCATCTTCAGCATCTGGAAGAACTTCCCTTTTTCCTACCTCATGATCCTCTCCCGGCTTCAGGCCGTCGACGCGAACCTCTACGAGGCATCGGAGATCGACGGGGCCTCGGGCTGGCAGAAGTTCCGCTATATCACCTTTCCCGAACTCTACTTCGTCATGGGGGCCATCGTTCTTCTGCGTGTTATCTGGAATTTCAATAAATTCGAAGAGGTATTTTTGCTTACCGAAAACGTGAAGGTTCTATCGGTCTATACCTATTTCAAGGCCTTTGTCGGTACCATGGAGCTCGGACAGGGCGCCTCACTGGCGGTCATACAATTCCTACTGCTTTTGGTCTTCATTCTCTTCTACGTCAAGAGGGTACTCAAATGGTAAAACGAACAAGTCCGATCAGAAAAATCCTCTTTTTCCTTTTGGTGCTGGGCATTGTGTTTTTTAGCCTTTTCCCTTTTTTTCAGATGCTTTCGACGTCTCTGAAGTTCCCTGCCGAATGGGGGGATCCCTCGCTTATTCCCAAACATATCAATCTCGACGCATATAAGGAGCTCTTGAATATTGGCCAGGGAACCAAGAATGTCCCTGAATCGGTACGTACCCTTTTGGAAGAGACCCCAAATCTCACCACGTCCCAACGCAAGGCAATTTTAGACAAATACAAGAGTACCGGCGATGTTTTTCCTTTTATTACCTATTTTCTCAACTCGCTGATACTCTCATTTTCCGCCGCCTTTGTGACCGTGCTGCTGGCCATACTCGGGGCATACTCCTTTAGCCGGCTTCGCTATCCAGGACGGTCCCTTATTCAGCGGGGAGTGCTCTTCGTCTATATGTTCGGAGGCATCCTTCTGCTTATTCCCCTCTATCGGATGTTCGTAAACCTCGGGTGGGTCAGTATCCCATCGGGAGCTTTCCTGAGCTTGCTCATCATCTATATCGTCCAGACCCTTCCCGTTTCCCTTTACATGCTGGGAAACTACTTCAGGACCATCCCCTTTTCTATCGAAGAGGCGGCCATGATCGAAGGATCAACCCGTTTCGGTACCATCTGGCGTATCATCATTCCCCTCTCCATTTCCGCAATCGTGACGGTCTTTATTTACTGTTTCATGATAGCCTGGAATGAGTACCTCTTTGCCTCGGTCTTCCTGAAGAATTTTCGAGACCTCTACACCCTTCCCATGGGGCTTAAGGCCCTGATCCATAGCAAAAACGCCATCTGGGACAGGATCATGGCCGCATCGGTGCTCACTGCCACGCCGGTCATCGTTCTCTTCATGACCGTTCAGAAAAACCTTGCCGGAGGCATGACCGAAGGAGGGGTCAAGGAATAGCTCTTTCCTTTGATTGCGAGTATCCCCCGGCTTCGGTTTCGAAACCGGGGGCGCTTTTAGTATTTGCTCGATTCCGCCCAGAGGTTGATGCCTCCCTCCTGGGCCCATCTGTCGATCTCGGCAAGCTCGTCGCTGGAAAAGGTAAGCTTACCCACAATTTCGGCATTTTCTTCGATCTGCTTCGGGCTGCTTGCCCCGATCAGAACCGAGGTCACCTGGCTGTTTCGCAGGTTCCAGCTCAGCGCCATCTGGGCCAGGGTCTGGCCGCGGGCGGCGGCAAGCTCGTTGAGTTTTGCGATGTGGCTAAGGTTTTCCCTGGTCAGGAGCGAGGCATCCAGGGCCGTATTGCTCTTTGCTGCCCGGGAGCCTGCCGGAATTGCCTTGAGATATTTATCGGTAAGCATTCCCTGAGCCAGAGGACTAAACGTGATGCAGCCCACACCCTCTTCTTCCAGGGCGGCAAGCAGCTCTTTCTCAATCCAGCGATTGAGCATGGAGTAGCTGGGCTGATGGATCAAAAGGGGCACGCCCATGCCACGGAGAATCGATGCCGCCTCTTTCGTTTTTTCCGCACTGTAACTGGAAATTCCCGCATAAAGGGCCTTCCCCTGTTTCACTGCCGAAGCCATGGCTCCCATGGTTTCTTCAAGCGGTGTCTCCGGGTCGAAACGATGGCTGTAGAAGATGTCGACATAATCGAGACCCATCCGGGAAAGACTTTGGTCCAGGCTTGCGAGAAGATACTTTCTGCTACCCCAGTTCCCGTAAGGGCCCGGCCACATATCGTAGCCTGCCTTGGTTGAAATGACCAACTCGTCTCGATAGGGGAGGAAATCCTGCTTGAAGATCTTCCCGAAGTTTTCCTCCGCCGATCCGTAAGGCGGTCCGTAATTGTTTGCCAGATCAAAGTGGGTGATTCCGAGATCAAAGGCACGGTGCAGCATGGCCCGCCCATTCTCAAGGGTATCAACCCCGCCGAAGTTATGCCAGAGGCCCAGACTTATGATCGGCAGCTTCAAACCGCTTCTACCGCAACGGCGGTACTCCATCCGTTCGTATCGTTTTTCGTCTGCTTGGTAATTCATTCTTTCAATATATAAAAAAGCGGGAAAGCGGACAAATTTGCATGTAGTGTCCGGAATCGTGGTGGTGATATATCCTTTTTACCGAGATTACTCCAAATCGGTTGACGGATTGTCTTCAAACATTGGAGAATAGCCACCCGCAGGAGGATAGTACATGAAACGAGAAACATGGGGTAGCAGGGCAGGATTTATCCTTGCTGCTGTCGGTTCCGCAATCGGTCTGGGAAATATCTGGCGATTTCCCTATATGGCCTTTGAAAACGGAGGGGGTGCTTTTCTTATCCCCTATTTCTTCGCCTTGGTTACAGCAGGAATTCCTATTTTGATTCTGGAGTTTTCCCTCGGGCATAAAATGAAGGGGAGCGCTCCCTTTACCTTTGCAAAACTTAACAGAAAATGGGAATGGCTTGGTTGGTGGCAGGTGTTTATCAGTTTTGTCATCGCCGTCTATTATGTGGTTATTGTAGGCTGGGCCATCAGCTATGTGGGCTACTCCTTTACTCTGGCGTGGGGTGATAAGACGGTTGCCTTTTTTACAGGAGATTTTTTAGGTCTCACCGATAGTCCCTTTCACTTAGGGGGCTTCCGATGGGGAATCGTTGCAGCAACCCTTTTCGCATGGCTTGTAAGTTTTGTTGTGCTCTACGCAGGTGTAAAGTCGGGAATTGAAAAGGCTAACAAGATCTTCATGCCACTTTTAATTGTTATTCTGCTGATCGTTATGGTTCGCGGCGTTACCCTTCCCGGGGCCGCAGACGGCCTTGAACGGCTCTTTCGTCCTGATTTCAGCAAGATGCTCAGCGGCAGGGTCTGGATTGCCGCCTATGGTCAGATCTTTTTCAGCCTGAGTATTGCCTTTGCCATCATGCTCACCTATGCAAGCTATCTCCCGGAGAAGTCGGATATCGTCAATAATGCCTTTATGACGGGATTGCTGAATTGTGGTTTCAGCATTCTTTCGGGGATCACCGTGTTTAGCATTATCGGCTTTATGACACAGCAGGCGGGGGGACAACTTCCTGAAAAACTGAGCGGGGTCTTTCTTGCTTTCGCCACCATTCCCCAGGCAATCAACCAACTCCCGACAATGAGTGTCCTCGTGGGAATCCTCTTTTTTCTCTCTTTGACCTTTGCCGGGCTTTCGTCGTTTATATCGATTAATGAGGTCCTTGTCTCTTCTTTTGCCGACAAGCTTAATCTTCCCCGGAAAAAAGTGGTTGTCGGCTATACCCTCATTGCAGGCCTGGTAAGCCTTGTATTTACCACCGGCGCCGGGCTGTATATTCTCGACATCGTCGATCACTGGGTCAACAACTTTGGCGTCGTATTGTCTGGCTTGACGGAGCTTATCTTTATCGGTTGGATCTGTAAGCTCATTACGTTACGTGATCATTTCGAGCCCGTTTCCGACTTTAAAGTAGGCATGTGGTGGGAGTTGACCGTTAAGTTCGTCACCCCTTTTGTTTTAGCCGTTACCGCGGTTCAGGGCTTTATTCAGGAGTTTACCAGCCCCTATGGTGGTTACCAGCTTGGACCGCTTATCGCATACGGTTGGGCCGTTGTATTGCTCATCGTCATCTTGGGTGTCGTCTTCGGTAAAACAAAGTGGGCCGATCCCGGAGCCTTCGCACCATCGAAAGCAAAGAGCTAAGGAGGATATATGTCTATTGGAGCCATTATTTTTATGATTTTCGGGCTTCTGCTCACCTGGGGTGGGGCCGCAGTTTGTATTTCCATTGCATTGCGCAAGAGGAATTTGTAGATTCTGGGAATACATGAACCAGTGGGGACGGACACGTTCCGTCCCTATTTTTTTACCATGGAGCGTACTGAAAATGAAATCGTACGACATTGCCGCATACCCTGCATCAAGGCTTGCCACCTTTGATGTTGGGACCATTGCCCGCAGACGACATGATATTGCGGGGCTTATCGAGGTTGATGTCACCCTTGCCCGGCAGAGGATTCGGAAACGTATCCGATCAGGGGAAGATATCAGCTTTATGGCATGGTTTCTCAAGGTTTTAGCCAAAACCTTAGAAGAGTATCCGCACATGCATGCGATCAATGCCAGGCGATGCCGACAGGTGCTGTTCCACGATGTCGATATCTCGCTGCCGATTGAGCGGGAGCTTGAGGGAAAGCGGGTGCCTCTTGTTACCCTTGTCAGGCACGTCAACAAGAAGACAATAGAAGAGATCGGCAGGGAGATCCGCTGTGCAGCCAGCAAAAGCATCGACAGTGAAAAGGACTACATTCTTTCAGACGCAGCGAGAAAACGGGGGGCGTGGAAGAGCACGCTCTTTTATCGGTTTCCCCAGTGGCTTCGAATGATCGTCTGGAAAGGTATCATGAGGAATCCCTTCGTCATACAAAAACATATGGGTACGGTCATTGTGACGAATGTCGGAGGAAGCGGGCGTTTCCCCGGATGGATTATTCCCAAGACCATACACAATCTTTGTGTGGGCCTTGGATCGATTACAAAAAAACCGTGGGTTGTGGGCAATGAGATTGTTGTCAGAGAGATCCTCCACATGACTTTATTGTTTAATCATGATGTGGTCGACGGAGTCCCTGCAGCGCGTTTTTCAGGAAAACTGACGGCCCGCCTCGAGCAGGCTGACGAGTTGTAGAAGTGTAGAAGATTCCCTGCACGAAAATAATGAAGCTCAAACCGCATTGGACGATTTTTTATGGTATACTTTTTTCTGAACACAAAATGTATGGAGGAAGGTACGTGCCATGTCCCGTTCTCTGCGATTTCCCCAGATCGAGCAGCTGCTGCTTGACCACCCGGAAGGCCTGCATCGGGCAGAGATCGCCCGACGCCTTGGCGTGCATAAATCCACCATCGGCCGGGATATCACCCTGCTTACCAGCCAGCTGCCCCTGATCGAAGAATCCGACGGCCGTATCCGCCTGGATCGCCACGGCTATCTCCACACCATTCACCTTACCATGCATGAGCTTGAGGCGCTTCATCTTTCTGCCAGACTCTTTTCCAAGGTAATGCGATTTCCCTTTCCCCATGCCTCGGCTGCCCTACGTAAACTGGCCGATGCCCAGGGGCGGGTAAGCCCGGCCCTGGCAGCTCGAATACGGGATACCGCAGAGGAGCTGGATGAATTTATCTCAGAATCTTCGGGAGATTACGATGCCTACCGGCAGGTGATCGAAGAGCTCGGCATTGCAATATCCGAAATGCGACCGGTGAAGATCAGCCATTTTTCCCGGGAGAAACAAAGTACGAGACAATTTCACCTCTTTCCCGTTACCCTCGAACCCCATCCCGAAGGCAAGGCCGTCCATCTCATTGGTTGGGACCTGAATGCCTGTCCGCCTTTTTTCCGCACCATCAAAACCGAACGGATCGAATCGGTAATGCTGGGGCCCCCTGATCCTGAGCTTTTTGCCGGCATCCCCACCGAACGCATGATGGCAGGACTCCGCAACGCCTGGAGCATCTGGAGTACCGATGCTCCTCCCATTCCGGTACGGCTCTGCTTCTCTTCGGTGGTGGCGGACCGGGTTGCCGAGACCCAGTGGCACAGCAGCCAAAAGCTCGACTACCTGCCCGACGGACGTCTCATCTGGTCCGCGCTCATCGCCGAACCCAAAGAAATGTACCCCTGGATCCGCGGCTGGGGTCCCGATGTCGAAATCCTCGAGCCCGAAGACTTACGCCTGCGACACAGAAGAGATTTTGAACGCGGGGTCGCGCTTTATGCCGAAAAGGGGACAACGGATGTGTAGGAGCTTTCCTTTCCGCAAGAAAAAAATTGCAGAAAACTATTTTGGGTTGCGGTAGATGCAACGGGGGTGGGGGAGAATGTTATCAGAAATTTTTGAGACTTCTGGAATTGAGGGGGGAGTGTATGCATGATGATAGAGCTATAGCACATGAAGGGCAGACACTAAGGGATCACCTCAAAAGCGTTGGTGCATTAAGTAGAAGGAATGCAGCAAAGATAGGATACTATGTAAAACTAAAAAGGAGCGCTTATGAATAAATACGAAATATCAATGGAAATAGCTGGACCTTTTGCAATGTGGTCAAGACCAGATACAGGGGCCACTCCCACAAGCTATCCTGTCCCAACATGGTCTGCAGCTAAAGGGATTTTTGAATCTGTGGCCTTTTATAATGATGGAAAAGCTTGGATACGGCCAGCAAAGGTAGAAATATGCAAAAAGAAAAATACCCATTGTGGTGAATTAAGATTTCAACGATATACAACAAACTATAGAGGACCATTAAAAATAAAAGCTAAGCCCAATTTCCAGTTTAACGCTTTAATCCTTTCTGATGTTTGCTATCGCCTGTATGCTGTTATTGAGAATGGAAGTGGGCAGCATTTAGAAAAAAGAAATAATCCCTGCCATGCTTTGCAGGCAATGTTTAAAAGACGGCTTGCAAATGGACAATGTTATAAAACACCTTCATTAGGATGGAATGAATTTGTGCCCAGCTATTGGGGTCCTTTACGCAATACAGATCAAGATTCGGAACAAACAGAAATCGATACCGATATCAGTCTAAATATGGTATCCGTTTTAAATCAGGTTTTTGATAGAGCGATTAGTGGATTTTATAACCCCCAATTTATACAGAATGATAAATCCGTTATTCAAAATGGAGAATTTTATTATGATTAATGAACTTTATTCTGTCTATCAGGGATTAAATGATGTTGGAGAAGAACCAGAGATCAAACATAATGATATTGTCTCTCCTGGAAAAGGAACAACATTTAGAATCAGCCTCTCAAAGGAGGGGAATATTGACAATATTGAATTATTAACAAAAGAAAAAATAAAAGATATATGGTCTATACGAGATGGGCAACAGAATCAATTTCCAGCTGCGAAATTTGAATATCCTTTTATTCCAGATGGGAATAAAGACTATGCTGAATGGAGGAAAAATAGCAAAAATTCTGATGCTACCGCATATCGAGATATGATTAATAATTTGCTCAATCAGTATAGTGTTACTATTCCCAAGATTAAAAGTTGGCCAAGCTACCGCAAGAGAATTCTAGAACGTAAAGAGCAACTCAAAGAGCCACTACTAAGAAATCAGGAAGGTTCTTACATATATGATCTTTTTGAACGCTATAGTAAAGCTGGGAACAATGGGTTATCAATACTTTATCAATTTGCAGAAAAATTGAAGTCTTTGGTGAATATTATTGACAATAAGGAGAAATTGAAAATTATTGCAAACACATTTTTTGGTGATTCAATAAATGCTAAAGGTAAGATAAAAGATGGCAACAGGGTAACTCTTCTGATTGATTGTATGCCTCAGAAGGATATTGATGTTTATGCGTCATCAAAAAGACGAATCTCTATTTTATCAAAAGCATTATATGAAGCAGAACATGGCAAACAAATTAAGCGAGCTATTTGTGCATTGACGAATAGTGAGGGAGAAGTAATTTCTGGTAGTTTTCCTTCTGAGAATTTGAATGTAGTCGGTCAGACTTTTCTTCTTGCAAAAAGTGATACAACAAGCGGTCCTACTGTAAGACGATATGGCAAAGCCGGAACTGATTCATTCTCGTTAAATAGATTAATAGGAGAAAAGTTAGCAGCCTCTATTACTTTTCTAACCAAGGATAGTCTGGAAGGAAAAACCTGGAAGAAAATACCTTCATCTACCGGATCATCAGCAAGTCTTCTTATTGGTTATTGTAAAAGTAATTTTGACTTAACAATTACCCCGATAATTACCGGAGGTGATATTGATGATTTTGACGATTATCAGAATGCTACTAAAACCGTTCTTGATCTTTTTAACAAAAGTAACTGTACTCCAGATGATGTTGTAGAAATTGCAGAAATCAAAGTTCTTGATAAAGCAAATAGAAAAATAAATTATGCCACATCTGCGACAATAGAAACTCTCAGAAAAGCTGCAAATGAATGGATCAAAGCATGCAATAACTGTCCTGATTTTAAACTTTTTGCTAAAATAAAGGCAACTAGTAAACTACTGAGTCCATGGGCAATAGCTCCTATCGAAGCAACCTATCTGACCCAAAACAAGTACATACGTGATGGTTTATCATCTACATCAGTAATCCCGATGAGTTTCACAGATACAATGACACTTTTTATATCTCAATCTGACAGTGTTAAACCAGCAGCATTAAGAAATCTTCAGAAACTTGCAAACCAGATTGAGCCTTTGTTTCGATACTGTGCATTGAGTAAGAATCAGTGGCCTTTATCAAAAAATAATCAACAGGTTGTGACAAAATCAGATAAAAATAGCCTTGCTTTGAGGGTAGCAACATTATTTGCAGTTCTTTTGTACAAAGCCGGAAGAAAAAAGGAGGAATATATGGATAGTTTTGCTTATCAATTAGGTCAGCTATGTTCTGCAATGGATGAATTACATATAGGCTATTGTCAGGACATGAGAAAGGGGGATATTCCCAACACACTTATTGGAAATGCTACTTATAATATTGCTTTACAAAGTCCAATAAAAGCATTGGCATTCTTAGCTTCTCGAATCAAACCTTATAAGGTATGGGCTAAGAAAAAGCGGGCAGAGAATAAAGAAATTACTGATAAGGCAATTATTGCCGGTTTATCTGCCTCTGTTTGGCTGGAAAGCCATTCATCGAATATAGAAAAGCATCTATCAGATAATTCTCAGTTAGTGAACGATACATATAAGACGGAGCTTATGCTGGGATATTTAGCTGGAAGGCCTTTTGGAAAAATGGAAAAAGAAAACAATGCAGAAGGAGTAGAGAAATGAAAGCAGAATTTAACAGACATGTAGGATTACTTGTATTAGATGTTACCATGTCCAACCCCAACGGAGATCCGGATATGGAATCGGAACCTAGAACCAGAGAACTGGATGGCTTGGGAATGATCAGCCCTGTTTCCTTGAAAAGAAAATTCCGGGATTTGGTAGGAGAAGAATCTGAGGTTTTTAATGCAGCAAAAGAAAAATTGAATTTAGGATCATCAACCAAGAATTCTTTTAGAATTTTAGAAGAACGTGGTCGTGACCGCGATGAAATAAAAAGTATGAATAAAGAGTTATTTCAGAAAATGTTCTGGGATGCTCGATTGTTTGGTAATACTTTTTTGGAATCGCTAAAAGACTCAGAACTTGATGCAGAACAAAAAGAAAAAAAGAAAGCAGGTGGATATAATCATTTGATTAATACTGGCGCAATGCAAATAGGTGTAGGTCTTTCAGTAGCCCCTATTGATGTCGTTCGAATGACCAATACAAATAAATCTGGAGTTGAGGCAGATAAAGATCGAGGAATGGCTCCTTTAGCTTTTCGGGTTGTTCAGCATGGTATTTATACAATTCCTATTTTCGTGAATCCAAGCATTGCTCAAAAGACGGGAGCAACGGCAGAAGATTTGGAATTATTTAAGTTTATATTACCCTATGTGTATCAGCATACTGCTTCTGCAATTAGACCTCAAATTTCCATTCTGCATGCATGGTTTGCGGAACACAAAAACGCATTGGGATCTTGCCCTGAGCATTTATTTATAAAGGCATTGACTCCTAAAGTTAAAGAAGAAATTAAGGAAAAGGTTAAAAACGGGGTTTCCAAACCATCCTCTATGGAAGATTATTATATTCCGTCAAAAAGTGATTTAGGTGATCTAATGAATCGTTTCAACAAAGTTGAAGATCTGATGGAGAATATTTAGATGAATTATATCGCTCATACTCCACCTTCAGAGAAACCAGAATTACAGCCTCATTTGTACTCTTCTCATATCAAAGAGATGGTGGAGTATGGTTGTCCTTTATTAAAGTATCTTCTGTCTTTTTCAGAAATAGATGGAGAACAAAAAAAGATACTGTTACAAACGTTTAAGGCTGCCTTAATGTTACACGATATGGGTAAGCTTGATGAAGAAAATCAATCTGTGTTAAGGGGTGAACGAAAAGGTAGATTACCTGTAGACCATCTCGATGCCGGAGTCGCTATTGCAGATTCTATGCAGAATGAATTGGCAGCATGGATTATCAGAGGTCATCATTCTCCTGGATTATCTAGTAAAAAATCTGAAAAGTATTTTATACGACAACTGACAGCTGAAACAGGAATGAAGCTCTCTACAACCAGTTTGCGTGGGTTGCGGCATAAAAGATTAGCAAATGGCAATTCTCTAGTGAAGGAAGATTTCTTAAGACATTTTGATGCTATAAAAAAAACAGATTCAAATATTAACAACTATATTGCCAGACAAAAAGAATGCTGTGGAGTTTGGCCGGATGTCTCAATGCGACTGCCTGAGAGTGGTCTAACAACTAGGCTGATACTTTCATGTCTGGTTGATGCCGATCATGGCAGCGCAGGAGCATATTCTTTAGGTACCTCGTTGCAGCCTTTTGTACCACTTAATACTTTATGGAATAAACGTTTGTCTGCACTTGATAAATATATCAGATCATTAAGAAAGGACGTTACAGGCTTAGAGAAAGAACGAAATGAATTGCGTGAGTTATTTTATCAACATTGTTACACCGATGAATTACTCAAATCGAAATTAGCTATGTGTTCAGCCCCTGTCGGGTTGGGAAAAACAACATCTGTGATGGCTTATCTGTTAAGAAAATCCATAGAGAATAATGCAAGCAGGATAATTGTTATAGCTCCATTTTCAAACATTATTGATCAAACTGTTAAAGTCCTTCGTAAAGCTATTGTTTTAGAAGGAGAAGAACCTGAACAAATTGTTGTGGCACATCATCATAAAGCAGATTTCAGCGACAAGGATATGCGGCAATATACTGTGCTTTGGCGTGCTCCTATAGTAGTGACCACTGCTGTTCAGTTTTTTGAAACCCTTGCAAGTGCTAATCCTACAAAGTTGAGGAAGTTACAGGCTGTTGTGGGGGCCTCAATCTTTATTGATGAATCACATGCCTGTCTTCCTGCCTGGCTGCTAAAAATAAGCTGGCATTGGCTGCGTGAATTATCGAATAGTTGGGGCTGCAATATTGTTTTTTCTTCCGGATCAATGGTGGAATTCTGGAACGATAGATATCTAATCGGAGAGGAAGAAGTACAGCAGTTGCCTGACCTTTTTTCCAAGAATCTACAAAAGAAGGCAATGGTAGCGGAAACTAAAAGGGTCGAATTTAGAGAATTTGAAGATGCGTTATCGCTAAATGACATTATTGATAAAATTCAGGATATACAGTTATGGAATGGGCTTCATAAGCAGATAAGACCATCATGTTTGATAATTATGAATACGGTACAATCAGCCGCTGTAGTTGCCTATAGTTTAGCGTCTGTTTTAAACGATATGGGCAATTCTTTACAAAATAAGCAAGTTCTTCATCTTAGTACAGCCCTTGCTCCTAAAGACAGAGATATTATCTTAAAAGAAATCCAGAGAAGACAGGAAGATAGCGAATGGAATCAAAGTCGTTGGTATCTGATCGCAACAAGTTGTGTGGAAGCAGGAGTTGATCTGGATTTTTCAATTGGATTTCGTGAAAGATGTTCTGTAACAAGTTTTCTGCAAGTGGCAGGAAGGATAAACCGGCATGGATTACGTTCAAGTGGATTACTTTATGACTTTAGTATTGTACCTGAGAATGGTTTAAATAAACATCCTGGTTTTGAAGACGCAAGTATTGTGTTCTTGGAATTATGGAGTGATATAATTCGACCAGAAATATCATTAGCAGAATTATCGACAACGGCTATTCGAAAGGAATATTCTAGAATTAATGAAAAAGATAAAGAAGGATCTGATAATATTTTTTTTGAAGAGAAAAAGCTTGATTTTCAGGAAGTAGAAAGGGAATATCATATTATTAAAACGGATACCGCAACTGTAATTATAGATGCAGATGTAGTTCAAAAACTGGAATTAGGAATACCAGTTAGTTGGCAAAACATACAGGAAAGCTCTGTTCAATTATGGTCGAATAAAATTCAAAAGTGGCATTTACATCCGGTAGCACGTTGTAAAAATGATGATATATTTTCATGGACGGATACATATGAATATGATTCATCCTTTCTTGGGATTATGGGTGGAATTCTTAAAATAGATAAATTTTTTAAGAATGAAGGTGGCATCATCTGAATGAAAATGGTTCTTCCCGAGGTCTCCGGGGCTTTGCCCCGGAGAGGGGGGAGCGGAAGACTCCCCGTCGGGGCCGGGCGGCGCGAGAGCAAGCCCGGTGAGCCCCGGCGATAAGGGAGGCTGGAGCGAGGGGGAGACTTCCCCCTTCAAAAACTCTTTTTCTGATTGATGCCAACTGTAGTGGCGAATATTATAATAATCGCTAACACTATTGGCGATTATAAGAAAATATGGGAACCTAAATGAGTACATACCACAAACCACTAGATAACCTTTCTCCTGTATCCGCTGGAGGGAAGAGCTCAAAGTCGGGATGGACGCCCTTTTGCTATCATATGATAGCCGAAAGGGATTCCTTTCTCAAACAGCTCTGCTTCGATGGTGTTATTGAGGGTATGGAAGATGGTTGATGAAGACGAGCTTATTCCCATTTCTGCTTTACAGCATGTTCTGTTCTGCGAACGACAGTATGCGCTGATCCACCTTGAACGGGTTTGGGAAGAGAACCGTTTTACCGCCGAAGGGAATATCCTGCATGAGCGGGTGGATATTGAGCACCATGAGAGTCGAAGGAACTACAAGGCGGAATATGGCTTGGCCATACGATCACTTTCTTTCGGTCTCATAGGGAAGGCCGATGTGGTCGAATTCGAAAAGGATGATGCGGGTCGGATTGTTTCGATTGTGCCTGTGGAATTTAAGCGGGGTAAAAACAAGGAAGAGGACCCCGACCGTGTGCAGCTCTGCGCTCAGGCCCTGTGCCTGGAGGAGATGTTTGACTGCGAGATAAGCGAGGGACAGTTGTATTATCTGGGGGAACACCGCAGGCGGTCGGTTGAAATTTCGGAGCAACTTCGCGAAAAGACCTCAGGCTTAATCGAGCGAATCCGGATCATTGCTGCTTCTGGGGCCACGCCTGAAGCGGTATACGAAAGGCGAAAGTGTGACCGTTGTTCCCTTTTTGATCTTTGTATGCCGAAGACCGTGGACGGTGGCGGCAAGAATGTTGCCCGTTATGTACAGAATCAGATACGAAAGAGTTTGCATGATGAAGATACATGTAAGGAAGATGTGTAATGCGAAAATTGCTGAATACCCTCTATGTCGCCACGCAAGGTAGTTATCTGCGCAAGGAAGGGGAGACCGTCGTTATCGAGCAGGGCGGTGAAAAGGCCTTGCAGTTGCCGATCCATACTCTGGGAGGGATCGTTGCCTTCGGCAACGTGCTCTGTTCCCCTTTTTTATTAGGCTTCTGTGCCGAACGGGATATCACCGTCTCCTTTTTAAGCGAACACGGCCGTTTCCTTGCCGCGGTCCGGGGACCGGTTAGCGGGAACGTTCTGTTACGCCGGACCCAATACCGGCAGGCTGATGACCCACGGGTAACCCGGGATGTTGCAAAAAACATCATCGAGGCAAAACTCGCCAACTCCAGGCTCGTGGTCAACCGTGCCATCCGTGACCATAAGGAGCGGGTCGATGACTCGGCACTCTCCGATGCTGCGGCTCAGATTGCCAGATATCTTCAGCAACTTGAACGGGCCAAGAACGCCGATGAGGTCCGCGGTATTGAGGGGATCGGGGCGGCACTCTATTTTGGGGTCTTCAACCATTTGATTGTGGATCAGAAGCACGATTTTACCTTTTCGGAGCGAAACCGCCGGCCTCCCCTGGATGAGGTCAATGCCCTGCTTTCGTTTACCTATACCCTCCTTGCCCATGACGTGCGATCGGCCCTGGAAACCGTCGGCCTGGACCCGGCTGTCGGCTTCCTGCACCGGGACCGACCGGGGCGTCCCGGTCTTGCCCTTGATCTGATGGAGGAGTTTCGCTCCGTCATTGCCGACCGCCTGGTCCTCTCGTTGATCAACCGCCGACAGGTTGCCAAGTCGGGTTTCAAACGGGCTGAGAATGGTGCCGTGATCATGGATGATAAAACCAGAAAGACCCTATTGGTGGAATATCAAAATAGGAAACAAACCGAGGTCTTTCATCCCTATATTGAGGAAAAGATTCCCATCGGCCTGCTCTTTTTTGTACAGGCGAATCTAATGGCCCGTTTTTTGCGCGGGGATCTCGATGGCTATCCGTCCTTTTTCTGGAGGTAAAAAGTATGATGGTATTGGTCAGCTATGATGTTGCCGTCACCACCCCAGGTGGTACCAGACGCCTTCGTAAGGTCGCTAAGGCATGCCTCAATTATGGGCAGAGGGTACAGCACTCGGTATTTGAATGCGTGATTGATCCTGCCCAATGGGTTAAACTCAAGCACCAACTCGAGACGATCGTTGACCCTCAGGAGGACAGCCTTCGCTACTATTTTCTCGGATCAAATTACAAGCGTCGGGTTGAGCATTTCGGTGCGAAACCCTCCCTTGATGTCGATGGACCGGTTATCGTTTGATGCTGCGAACCAAAATGATACATAAAAACCCCGACCTTTCGCATCGTTGATAATTCTTTATATGGTAATGATCTTTGAAAATATAGAGAAGGAAGTGTTCCTTTTTTTGCGATTATGCATACTGTTCGCAGATATGGCCTCTTAACTTTTTCCCCTGAAAAAAGATATACTGCAGCCTGTCGCACCCCTCGCGGGTGCGTGGATTGAAACGAGGTTGAGGGAGTCGCCGACGGAGAGTCCGTCGGGTCGCACCCCTCGCGGGTGCGTGGATTGAAACTTGCTCTCTCATCTGTTTTCGCTGCCTCATTCCCTGTCGCACCCCTCGCGGGTGCGTGGATTGAAACGAGGTTGAGGGAGTCGCCGACGGAGAGTCCGTCGGGTCGCACCCCTCGCGGGTGCGTGGATTGAAACTTGCTCTCTCATCTGTTTTCGCTGCCTCATTCCCTGTCGCACCCCTCGCGGGTGCGTGGATTGAAACATGTCGGGGCCGACGGCATCAAGGACTTCTTCGGGTCGCACCCCTCGCGGGTGCGTGGATTGAAACTGGCCCTAAGAGTTATTAGCCTCCTCTCTTGGGGGTCGCACCCCTCGCGGGTGCGTGGATTGAAACTATAATTATAGTAACGACGTATCCTACTCAGTACAGTCGCACCCCTCGCGGGTGCGTGGATTGAAACTATAGTATAGGCCCATTGGGCCTATGTGTCAACTGTCGCACCCCTCGCGGGTGCGTGGATTGAAACATTGGAAGTCCTTATAAATATGTCCGCCGACGGAGTCGCACCCCTCGCGGGTGCGTGGATTGAAACGTAGGCTGCTGCGTTGGCTGCGTGGGCTGCGTAGGGTCGCACCCCTCGCGGGTGCGTGGATTGAAACAGCGCACACGATGTATACCTCAACAATTACGCCATGTCGCACCCCTCGCGGGTGCGTGGATTGAAACTCAGGCTTATTACTCGACCGCGGAACAGCAAACCGTCGCACCCCTCGCGGGTGCGTGGATTGAAACAAGAATTGGTATAATGGCAATAAGGAAACCGACGCGTCGCACCCCTCGCGGGTGCGTGGATTGAAACGTAA